>NZ_JBHIOH010000046.1:0-5404 GCF_042195375.1 Bartonella sp. CL100XZDX
ATTAAAGGGCGTAAAACAAAACAGTCCCTTCAGGGAATTATAGGTGTACGCTATAGTTTCTAAGTATATGGTTATTTTTTAGTTATCTTTAAATATATGATTGTTTTAAAGGTCTTTAATTAAAGGTTCAGAGAACAATTTTTCAGAGCATGCAGCTTCGTTGTTCATGATAAACTGTATACCCTTATATACTTGATTATGCATTACTTTTTATCTTTGATAAGAAAACTCCGAGAAAATGCTAAAGAAGCACTATAAGAGCGCTCTTATATTCTTAATCAAAAAAGTATTTAAAAACTATAAAGAGCGGTTTTTTATGAGATAAGGAGGATTTTTAAGAAGGATTGTTGCAATCTAAGGTTGAAAATATATTTTGTAGAGCTAATTACGTTTAGTGTCTATGCAGGCGTGAAGGGGGGAGGATATGGCTCTACAATATAAATGGAAACGACATTGTTGGATACTCATGTTGAGCAGCTGTTTTGTGCAAGCTGCTGCTGCAAATGAGGGGGGGACAGCACTTTTTTGTCAATCTTCAAGTTATGAAAATGATAAAGTATTTCAAGATCAATACAATGAGGATATGAAAACAGGCAGATGCATACTTGGAGCCTCTAATGATGCCATGGTAAGAACGCGCAATGAATTAGACTTTTTGAAAAAGCCTAGCGATTTTATCATGGATAAGGGTGCTAGAGTGTTTACGAGTCAACAGGAACTTGACAGTAGTCATCGTGACAATGCTGGATATAATGCACAAGAACAAAATACTGCTTTTCTTAAAAAGCCTGAACTTATCTCCATTAAAGATGGGGCAATTTTAGAAAATTATATCCTTGATAATGAAGGTAAAGCATACATTTCAAATGATGGTGAGATTGATAGTCCAGGGCGATCCATTAATAACACTGTGAGGAATGGTGCAGAGCTTTATGTGTATGCAGGAGGACTCAGTGAGAATAGTAAAATTGAACATGGTGGAATTGAAAATGTTCAGGCTTTGAAGGGAAAACAAGGTTTTTCGAAAAATGCTGTTGTTGAAGAAGGCGGACACCAAAGTGTTGGAAATGGAGGAAAAGTAGAAGGGACTAAAATTTATGGTGGTGAGCAGCTTGTTTTCGGCGAGGGGGATATTGGAGGAGAGATTAAAGGGAGTAGTGCTTCTCATACTGTCATTTATGGTCAAGATGAAACACTAGGCCAACAAAAAGTATATGATGGCGGAAAAGTTTGGAATACGAAAGTTATGCGAGGGGGTGTCCAAGAGGTTGGAAAAAAGTCTCAAAGTGCAAAAAATGGTGGTTTTGCATTTGACACAGAAGTTTTTGGTGGTGGTAAACAACGTATCTTAAAAGGCGGTCAGGCTATTGGAGTCACTTTAAATGAGAGTGCTATTCAGGAAATATATACTGATGGATCTGTAAAGAATCTAACAATGAATGATCAAACAAAATCATGGGTGCATGCTGGAGCAACATTAGAAGGCAAGACACAGGTAAACCATTCTGGGCAGATCCATCTTTATGCTGGGAATGATCAACAACGCACCACAGTAGAAGATATTATTTTAAATGGAAAAGATACAAAACTGTACTCTGTTACTGATGAGTTTGATGGAAAAAGTTCTTTGATACAAAAATTAAGTGGTGAAGGGAGTGTTATTTTTTCGTTTACAGGTTCTGATCCATATTATTCTCAGCTTCATGTGAATAATCTTTCAGGAAATTTACATTTCGCGTTCAATACTACGATTGCCCATAACCGTGGTGATTATCTCTTGGTTGAGAAAGGCGCTGGGAAACATACAATAAGTGTTGCTGATTCTGGAGTTGAAATCACGGATCCTTTTTCAAATAAGCGTGATTTAATTACGGATCAAAGTGGTGGTGCGCATTTTACGCTGACAGATCTTAAGGGTGAAAAAATTAACGCCATTGATGGTGGAACTTATATGTATGATTTGAAAGAAAGAAAGGAAGAAAATGGGAAAGTTTGGTTTTTATCGGCAGACCGCCTCAGTGGACCAGAGCCTTCTATGCCAGATCCGACAGATCCTTTTTTTCCTGGTGAAACATCAACAACCCCCTCTACAGATGCAGTGTTAACGTTGTCCGTAGTCCCTGGACTTATTTTTAATAATGAGTTGCAAGTTGTACGGAATGGTAGAAAAATTTGGGACAGAAATAAGAAAGATATCGAACTATGGACTTATGGGATTAAGAGCAGAGAACGTGTTGCGACAGGCCATACACACTTTAAGCTTGGGCAGACAGGTTTAGTCTTTGGTGCTGATCAGTTGAGTGAATTAAGGCATGGAGAGTTGTATGTTGGTGGTTTTGGGAGTTATGATCAAGCACGTGTTTCTCATGCACGAGGTGGTGATAGTGATTTGAGCTCTTATAGCATTGGAACTTACGCAACTTATTTTGATCATCGTGGATGGTATATGGATGGTGTTTTGAAATATAATTATTACCGAGATAATTTAAAAGCCATATCAACGAATGGTTTAGCTATTCAAAGTCATTACAATCAGTGGGCGATAGGTGGATCATTTGAGATTGGCTGTTATTTTGAACCGGCACAGAATACTTGGATGCAGCCTTATATCAAGCTAACAGGTTTGCAGGTTGAAGGTAAAAGAATAAAACTTTCCAATGAAATGATAGGTGATCTAAGCCCATTAAATTCATTCCGCAGTGAAGTTGGATTGACTGCAGGACATGAATTTTTTGTGAATTCAGAAACTTCATTAACAGCTTACATTATGGCAGCTTGGTTGCGTGAGAATATAAATAATAATTATACGACAATTAATAAGCAGTATAAATTTATTACAGATTTATCAGGCAGTGCGGGTAAATTGGGAATTGGTTTAAACGGTACGGTCAATGATAAACTAACACTTTATGCGGAAGCACATTATCTAAAAGGACATAAGATTAAGAATGCTCTTCAAGGTATTTTAGGATTACGCTATAGTTTCTAAATATGTGTGTACACGGCTGATTAATTTTACAAATGTAATTGTTTTGCAAGCTTAAACAGATAACGCTCGATTTTGTCTTCTCGAGAGTGTAGAGATCTACTCAAACAGTAAGGGTATCTTTATACTCTCTCTTTTAAAGGCAACATACTGAATTTATAATAATAATTCATTTCTATGCATATTGAATGAGAGTCCCGAGTATCATAGGATTCTCTCATTCCAAATCTGTTTATGTTGAATCAATCAAAATTATTCGCCTAGCACATCACAAGCGGGATGAACATGTGGATAAAAACTATATAAGAAAAGAGTAAAAATGTTTCTTATGAATCTTCTCTAGTGTCAAGGGCTGTCACAACATTAGGATGGCAAAGTGTATGATGATATCGGCTCGCTTCTTCATAAGCGTAAAGATTGGGGACGCAATGGCTTTACCGGTATACCATTCATGGGATGACGTCGCGAAATGGGTTCGGGTGCGTTGAGAGATGTCTCTTTAAAACAAGCGCGTGAATGTACAATCCAAAGGCGTTTTGTGTTCCGTGAAGGACGTGACCTCGTTAGGCACGAGCATTTTGTTCATCTAACTTCAAATATTGAAAATTGTTCCTTGAACTCAAGTAAACAATTTGAATTTTATTAAGATTTTCAGCCGTAAGTTAGAACTTTCTAGTGGCTTTTATAGAAACACAACCTAAAGTTGTTTATATTAAAAATACACTTAAAAAGTGTTTTTAAACATAAATAAAACACATTACGATACAATCTAAGACGAGTTACCTACGTAGCCGTGGGATATTTTTCTAAATAATTGAGAGTGGAGTGTCTATAATGCAGTATAAACATAAGTTGAGTTTTTCAGTATTGATGATCAGTAGTTGTCTTGTACAAGTTGCAAGTGCAGTTGAAAACAGGAATGAAGAGTTAAAAAGATTAGAAAATGTGGAAAGTGGAGGGAAGGTACCAAAAGGTTCAGCACTGATTACAACCCTTTTCAACAATAATGTTAAGATCGAAGGTGGTGGTGTTGAAATTGTTGAAAATGGAAAAACTTCCATGGGATCCACTATTGAAAAAGGAGGGATGCAAATAGTTACGCGTGGAGGAAATGCAATAGATGCTAAAATCCTTGGAGGTAAGCAGTTTATTCATGAAGAAAAAGGTCTTGATCTTATAAGCGTGGAGAGAAAAAGTAGTGCATATAAATCCACAGTTTCTGGTGGCAGTGGAGCAGTGGGACAGCAGAATGTGTATGATGGAGCGTGGGTTTGGAATACGAAAGTGGTAGATAACGGAGAACAAAACCTTTATGCAGGAGAAAGAAAAGAGGGGGGAAAATCAATGTATGCTGAGGTCTCTGGAAATGGGAGACAGCACGTCTTAGCGTTAGGAGAATCTTTTGCTACTAATTTGAAAGATCATGCTATTCAAGTTGTATATCCTGAAGGGTTTGTGGATGGTCTGACTGTTAACAACTTTGCTAAGTCGTGGTTCCATGTTGGTATAAAAGATGTCGTTGGAGAAGTAATTGTCAATGATCACGGAGAACTTTATTTATTCGCTGGTGATAGGACAAATCATACGACTAAGAAAAAAATTCCTATAAAGGACAGAGTTGAAGAAACAATATTTGAGGTTGGTGAACGGAATATAGGAGAAAAACCTCAGATTGAAATTGAAGATTTAGGGGGGCAGGATGGGACTATTATTTTTACTTCTATACCGTATGATCCACAACATATTTCACTTCACGTTGAGAAACTTTCAGGAAGTTTGCATTTTCGATTCAATATTAGTGCTACAGGGGATGCAAGTGATTACTTGTCGATTGATGAAGGTTTGGGTAATCACAAAATAAGCGTTGCAGATTCTGGTCGTGAAATTACAGGTCCTATCTCTCAGAAAAATGGTTGGGCTACAGAGATTAATTTAGTTACTGATAAATTAGGAGGCGCTAATTTTACTCTGGAAGATCTTTCGGGTAATTATATTACAGCTGTTGATGGTGGAGCCTATCAGTATGTTTTACGAAAGAGAGAAAGATGTGCTGATTCTAGTGGTTATTCTACAATTTGGTATTTAAGTTCTGCCTCTGAAAGTACGACACGTTCGAATACTGAAACACAGTGTGTAAACAAGAAAACGAAGATTCCTCTTGCATTGTTTGATCAAAGTGCTTCTTCTAGAGGAAAAAATACCGGTTCTCGTAAACCTACTAAAAAACAACCAGCTAAACCACGGCCTCCACGTCATTTAAGAGAAGCGCAGAATGTCTCTAGTGTTTCTGTATCTCCCTCTCAAGAAAATCAGAATCGTCTGGTGTTTCCTCTAGTCAGTTCTCATCCTCTTTCTGCTGAAGAGCAACAAACTGCTGTTTCAGAATCTTCTCACTCTTTAGCCGATCAGATGATTGTG
>NZ_JBHIOH010000047.1:0-5752 GCF_042195375.1 Bartonella sp. CL100XZDX
AATTGTGAGATAGACGACATAAAGCCATCGACAATCGAATTAGCCAGATCTTCGCCCGCTTGTTCCATACCAGCCTTGGCAGCATCAGAGAGCTTTTCGCGGGCAAAAAAACTCTTTCTAAACTGAAACTTCTTAAAATCCCCTTTTTACACCTCTCTCAAAGCAAAGATAAAACTGCCAAGACACGTGAGAGTCATCTAAGGATAATTGCATGAGACCATAACAGCTATAAACAGACTCCAATATTTGTATCATATTATTGTAACGATTTACTTACGTATAAAAGAAGAAGATAAAATTGTAATACAACTAAAAGTTCATACGATTAATCAAGAGAAATTATACAGCATCACAAAACATCAATTGTTTGAAGATTATAAGTAAAAAATTGATCAAAATAAAAAGCTTTTCTTATGAAAAAGAAAAGTGTTGCCCATGAGTAGATATTATAAGCTCTAATAAAGGGCATAAATTAATAATTATACCGCAACAAATTAATAAAAACAACCTTCTTGATGATTCTGGACAACAAGTGCTAGCAAATTATGAACACACCCTTGACAAACTCCCCTTTCTTCAAAGATGAAAGCCTAAAAAGAAAAAATAGAATAACAAACCATTATTCTGCTTTGTATTAAAGCTTAGTTCACATTAAACCATTGCACTTATAGCGTATAACCTGAAATCTTAGCAGCTTTGAAAAAAATATGTCTGATTTTTCACTCTATTTCTAAGTAACATTTAGACACTCCTACTGCTCTTCAAGTCCGCACATATAATACGTTTTTTCCCTCATGCTTTAAGACAAAGAAACAAATCCTATTATAACTTACTGCAACTTGCCGAAAATTGGGTGTCTTTCCCTATAACACCAAGATCTTTAATTAAAAGCGGTTTTCCTATTTCTCCATTATAGGCTTTAACGTGAATGGTCTTGCCTTTCACATCTAAGAGGTAATAATCTCCATTAAAAAGCGCACCAGCTGTATATATAGGGATATTTCCAAAAACCTTATCATTTTTCGCACGGCAATAAGACTGATAATGCGTGTGACCCACGAAGATTGCTTTAACATTATGAGAGGTAATAATTGACTTAAAGACCGACAAATCTTTAGCATTCTTTTTACGAATAAAAAAGGATTCACCATCAATGGAAGCAGCACGCGCATCATGAAAATTAATGATTGTCACTTTACCTCTTGCATCAGCAGCAGCTAAATCGTTCCTAAGCCAATCTAAAGATTTATTGATTTGCACTTCTGTAGACTGCCCCTTCAAACCAACCGTATAGCTTGGATAATTGTGAAGTTGCACATAGTGAACATCTCCATAATCCCAAGAATAACTCAAACTCCCCCTTATCGAGCGAATATTTCCACCCGAAATGGGAACCAAGCTTTCAGTAACATCTGCATTGAAATGCGATAATTGACTACGGTATTTTTTGATTTCCGATACCATTCTTGAAACTGCACTTATAGCACAAGCATCTTTGTAAAAACTGAATTCTTGAGGATTTGTACAATTACCAACATTATTGGCATAATCGTGATTCCCTAGCCCCTCATAGACAGGTGCTCCAAGAGTTTTATAAACATTTTCATAATCATCATAGTTTTTTTGTTGTCCAAACTCCGTCAGATCACCATTGACAATATGGAATGCAGCCTTGTGCGCTTTTATCACACCAGCAACCTGCTCATTTATCTTTAACCATGGCTCTCTGTTTGATATTCCATTGGCATCACCAGAGTTTAAACGCCACGGTTGCGGATCAGCCATAATGATAGCAGTATAATTTTTTGTAAGAGACTTTTCCTTCATAGACCAATCCATGAATGCATCATGATAAAGCCTCTTGTCTCTTTTTATTTTTTCAGAACCAAGATTAAAACAACCAGAGAGAGTAAAAGCAATCACGGTGATTACCAATTCAACTTTATATCTCATAAACCTATCACCATAAAAACGTTACATATTTTTTATATTAAAAAATTCCTCAGAGACAATTTTTTTAGATTTTATTGTCAAAAATATGTCAAAAATTCGAAATAACGAAAGCAATGATCCTTCAATGAAGGTGCACTTTGATGATATAAAAGCACTGTTGATTTCAAGCCTTCAACTTCAAGAACTTTAATTGATTAAGATTTATAAGCTTGGGCTCTGGCTCTTTCAAATGTCCTCGACACATCAACAGCTTATAAAGACTTAGTCGTATACTATTAAAATATCCCCAACAGGAGAAAAAATGTATTCTTATACTAGAGCGCCCAACTCCTTTGGATATCAAGATCAATTATATTATAATATTATGATAAATAAAGTATAAATAATCAAAAGTGCTAGCAACAGTGTTATAGTATTACCGTCATCATTCACTTTGATAAGCTATAAAAATGCAGAAATACTACAAAAAATACTATTATTACTTTATAAAAAATAATATAAATTATGTAAAGTATAATAATAGTTATAATTTATATAATGTAGATTTACAATAAATTTAATTATATAATATAAATCATTACAAGCACATTGTGTGTTAAATATAAATTCATACAAATTTAATATTATTTATTTTTTAATTTTGACAAAAAACCAAAAATGTCTTACCAAATAAAGAAAATTATCGAAATTAATAACAACTATCCATTTTCACTTCTTCTTATGAAGTTTGCGGGGAAATGAATATTTGGGGGCTCTCATAAGGAGAATACTGGTGTATAAAACATCCCTTTTATCATGCACAGCTGCGGCTGCTATCATCCTATTCAACATCCAGTTCACTGCACATGCTGAAACTCTTGGCGTTGCCAACGAAGAAAAAGATATATCCGGAAAAACGTACGAGACTATTTATGTAAAAGACAAAGGAAAAATCACCGGCAGTACTGTAACTGTAACTGTAACTGGAAATGAAAACACAAATACAGACACAGGTAGCGATAAATATGTTGTAACAGTTGAAGGTGCTAACAGTGCGCTTGAATTAAATGGCTTAAATATTCAAGGCACTGATTCTGATGTTCGTTTCGGTATTTCTGTAAAAGACGGCGCTAACATCAACCTGACCGGGGGGAACATTACAGCTTCTCAAACTGGCGTTTATATTGATGGTAGTAAGAATAGTAGAAGTATACTGCAAAATGTAGTGATATCAGATAATAAAAATGAAGCATCATCACTCCTTGGAATAGAAATAAACAACGAAAGTTTAATTACTTTAGAAAATGTAACAGTTAAGCAAGCAGAAACTGGTATACTTGCGGATGACGTTTCTCAAGTTATAGTATCCGGAGGATCATTCGAGGGTAAAATGGATGGCGTATATGCTATGGGCGGCACCACCATTACTGTAGATGGCGGTGCTAACATTACCTCATCTAATGGTAACGGACTCCATGCCGATGATGAAAATACCACCATAAAAATGACTGGAGGAAGCGTAACTGGAAAAGACGCAGCATTGTATACAAACGACGGTGGTCATATTAAAGTCACGGGTGGTACTCTAACAGCAAAGGGAGATACCACAAGTGCACCTACTACAGAAGGGGATAATCCTGCATCTAATAAGGGTACTAAAATTGAGAGTGGATTCGGCGCCTTGTCTCAAGGTGAAAACAGTGTGATTGAATTGTCTGATACAAAGATCAAAGATGCTACAATCGGGTTGAAAACACAAGAAAGTGGCGCAATCGCAATGACTGGGGGAAGCATTACAGCGTCCAAAGTTTGTGCATTCTTTTTGGATAGCAAAAGCAAAGAAAACGAACTGAAAGATGTAGTGACATCAAGTGGGAAAGATGATGCGCCACTAATCAATGGAATCAAGGCAACTAACAGTAATGTCACTTTAAATAATGTAACAGTGACGCAAGCACAAACTGCTATAGATGCATATGATTCCACAGTAAAAGTTTTAGGAGGATCATTTGATGCAGAAAAAACAGCAATATTTGCTCAAAACGGCGGCAACATCACTTTAACTGGCGGTGCAAAAATTACATCATATAATGATGCTGGACTCCATGCGGCAAGTTCAAAGTCCATCATCGAAATGACAGGAGGGAGCATTACAGCGAAAGAGGAAGCAGTAACGACAACATACGGTGGCCATATTACTGTTACAGATGTCACCCTAAAAACAAATGGTGATGGATTTGGTGTAGCTTCTGATGACTTTGGTAGCATGATTGAATTACTTGGAAAGACAACGATTAGTGATAGTGCAGTCGGGCTTCAAGCACAAAACGGTGGTGTAATCAAGATGACTGGGGGAACCATTACAGCTTCCAAAGCTGGTGCTGGATTCTTAAACAGTAACAGCCGTGAA
The DNA here is from genome assembly GCF_042195375.1 of Bartonella sp. CL100XZDX. Classification (NCBI taxonomy): domain Bacteria; kingdom Pseudomonadati; phylum Pseudomonadota; class Alphaproteobacteria; order Hyphomicrobiales; family Bartonellaceae; genus Bartonella; species Bartonella sp. CL100XZDX. The sequence continues at coordinate 4,343 of NZ_JBHIOH010000047.1, forward strand.
AACAAACTAGAAAATGTGACAATATCGAGTGGTAAAGACGATGCGCCACTGAACTTTGGAATAAAAGCAGATAAAGGTACCGTCACTTTAAAAGATGTAACAGTGATTCAAGCAGCCGCCGGTATACTTGCAGATCATGATTCGACAATAACAATCTCGGGAGGATTATTTGATGCAAAAGGTGCAACAATATCTGCTCAAAACGGCAGCGCTATCACTTTAACAAATGGTGCAAAAATTACATCATCTGGTGATGTTGGATTCTATGCAAAAGGTTCAAACTCCTCCATCACAATGATAGAAGGAAACGTCACGGGAAAAGGGAATGCTTTGGCTGCTGAAGATGGTGGCCATATTACTGTTACAGATGTTACCCTAAAAACAAATGATAGCGATAAGTCATCTGGTGTATTTTCTAATGGCGAAGGCAGTGTAGTTGAATTGCTTGAAGGAACAACGATTAGTAATAGTGAAATTGGACTTACAACAAATGATGGTGGCGCAATAAACATGACTGGAGGAACCATTAAAACTTCTCTAGTTGGTGCCGGCTTCTTAAACAGTAACAGCGGTGAAAACAAGCTAGAAGGTGTGAAGATATCGAATAGTAAAGACGATGCGCTACTAAACTTTGGAATAAAAGCAGACAAAAGTACCGTTGTTTTAAATAATGTAGAAGTGACTCAGTCCGCCGCCAGTATAGTTGCAAATGATCACTCAACAATAACGGTCTCAGGAGGATCATTTAGTGGACGTGATGTAGGAGGAAGCGCCGAAGCCAGCAGTACGATTATCTTAAAAAACAATGCTAACATTACATCATCTGATGGCGGAGGACTCCTTGCAGACGGTTCAGGATCTAAGATCATAATGATGGGAGGATCCGTAGCCGCGAACGAAACAGCGTTATTCGCAATCAACGGAGGGCATATTGATGCCACAGATGTTGCTCTAACAACAGAGGGAAAAGGAAACGGTGCATTTGTAAGTGGCAATGACAGCACAATTCAATTGCATGGTGATACAATAATTAACAATACTTTGGGCGGCCTTGGAGCAGTTGACGGTGGTAAAATCACCAGCAAAGATTTAACAATAATCGGTGGTGAAGCACTTGAAGGCCCCGACAACGAACGCACTGGTATATGGACATCGGACTCTGATAGTGAAGTTAGGTTAATGGGCAAAACAACCATTCAAAATGTTGATGAAGGGTTTTATGCAGGCGGTGGAAGTCAAATCATTAGCGGAGATTTAATTATAACCGGTGGTGAAAGTAAAACAATGACCGTTGGTGTAAACGTTGCAGAAACTGATAGTTTAATTAAGTTAAATGGCAAAACAACTATTCAAAATGTTGGTATTGGTCTCGCTACTGGTGAAGATGGCACAATTAAGATGGTTAATGGC
>NZ_JBHIOH010000048.1:0-3132 GCF_042195375.1 Bartonella sp. CL100XZDX
GCATCCGCAACATTCTTATAGTCCTTTTCAGCTCCATTACCATTTTTATCAAAGACCTTAACTGTAAAAGTAGGAGCACTCCAGTTTCCATCTTTATAACCAGCACCACCGCCAAAATAGCCTGCAACTACATTGCTCATGGAATAAAGTTGAGAACCATTTATCGCATCAGTAGACACTGCTGTAATCGAACCAGCCTTAACACCTGTAAGAGTCCGAACTGCATTATCAACGTTTGCAATGCTTACCTTAGTTCCACTTACTTCTCCACCAATGCTAATAAGTCCTGTATCATCTTGCTTAACAAGACTATTACTTGCCACCTTAATATTTTCAATCTTTGCATCAAGATTCGTGAAAGAACTACTTACGCCAGTAAAGGCATCCGCAACATTCTTATAGTCCTTTTCAGCTCCATTACCATTTTTATCAAAGACCTTAACTGTAAAAATAGGAGCTATCCAGTTTCCTTTTCTATCGTATCCAGCACCACCGCCAAAAGAGATCGCAGTACTGATGCCTTGAGAAAAAAGCTGAGAACCATTAACTGCATCATACGAGACTGGCGAAACCCAACCATCAGCAACACCAGTAAGAGTCCTCAATCCATGAGAGCTATTTGCGATAGTTATTCTATTACCACCTACGTCCGCACCAATTGTAATAAGTCCTGATGCATCTTGCTTAACAAACTTATCATAGGTGGATTCAGCGACATAATTCTCCAAACCATACAACGCAGAACCAACGTCTCTATATATTTTACCTCCAATTATATAGGTTGGCGCAATACTTTTACGTATATTTGCACCTCCACCAAAATACTGCGCTACATTACCCCAAAGATCACAAGCAAAAACAGGAGAAGCATTTGATAAAAAGGCAGCTACTGACACTAATGAAAGCGTTTTTATAAAAGGTAATCGATAAGACGAGCAAGAATTTTTTAAATTACTCACTGCTAGTGTGTGTGGTGTGGTATATAATATTTTTTTCATAATAAATCCTCTAAGTAAAAAAAGATATTTAAAACATCAAAAAGACATATTCCGGTGCTACTAAGCTCCAGAGATTGTTTTTTCTTGTTTTATAAAAGATTAGGGTTGTCATAATGCGGAAGAGGACTATCTAAGATATCAATGAGGTTGTAGTCCACCTTGATTGATAGTCCGATTAATAAGGTTTATTTTCCCCTTTTAGGGGGGATTTTCTTTCTGTAGCAGAGCCTTTAAATTTAAAGGCGAAGAAAGGTGAAAGAAGTGTAGAAAAAACATGTTTGCGCGCTATTATTAAGTGTTGTGTGTTTAAGAGGCAATAAAGGATGTTTATTGCGCAAGGGAGTTAAGTTGTTTGTTGAGTAATTCAAAGCGTTTTTTGTAGGGTTATTGTGCTTTTGTCGTGAAAATAAGCGAGATACCCATGAGTTTTATATTTGTATCTCTTAAAGCTTTTTGAGATCAGACGATTGTGATTTTGTAATTTTTCCATAACTTACCGCACCCCGCTTTGCGAGAAGATTTCTAGTTTCTTTTAATTAATTTTTCGTACTCTATACAGATTATTAAAAAATAGCAAGGAAAAAATAATTTAATTATTTTTTTATATAATGCGTCTTTCTGATTCTTGAAATAATTCAAGAATTCATAGCCTCATTGTTTAAACTTTAGGCTTTTATAAAAGTGCTGGTGCATCGTTATGCTTTAAATATCCCTGTTGTGATCAAAGTGAGTCTTACTTAATCATTCCCGCTGCTACATACAAAGAAATAATAAAAATGGAAAAAATGAGATTTTTTATTTCTTTAAGCATACCCCCTAGTGGATATTCCTATTAATAAAATTATAAACTGTACAGTTTTAAAATATTGTGCGATTACGCGTGCTCTATTAATTTATATAAAAACATCACTCTGCATTTGTAATTTTTTTTGTTAAAATGCTTCACTGTAACTAAAATTAGTCCCACTAAGATTATTATTACAGAATACATTGTTATAAAACTTTACAAGTATACTACTCTATGAGTTTCTGTGTAAAATATCACCTCTTTATAAAATTTTTACCCTTGTCTGATGAAACAAGGGCGAATGCATTTTTTATTATTAATGCAGTGTTAAGTTTACTCCTGCACTTAACCCCCTGTAACCTCTTGCACTCGTGACAGATATATTAGAGCGAATCTTTCCATCTTCTGACATATAAACGGTTCCAATAGCTCAAGCCAATCGACTACGCCATAAACCACTACCAAAACAAAGACTTAAAGACCAAAGGATATTAAAATAACTTAAATTCGATACTTCTAAACCAACAGAGGATGCCTGTCTTGCTTCTTTCTGAGCTGTCTTAATATCACATCTTAATGCTTCAAATTTTGTATCCGTGTAAGATTTTGCATCATTAACAACATTACTCATTGCATTATACTATGGATTCAGAAAAACATTTATCTATATATTTTTTCGCATCATTAAAAACTGTCTTAATCTGCTGCTCACTATCATGTAATTGATCACCTTTTATGGCATTATACAATCCAATAATAATCTTATCAGCAGTAGAATTATGCAAAATAAAATACCCCCTATCTTGTCATAAAAAACAATGCTGCATTCATTAATAATATTATTACAATATATTAAAAATAAATATCGATTACTCAAATAATTCCTTTTGGAGATGATAAATGATTTTCTCATATAAAATTTCATAATAAAAAATATATTTTTACTCGAAATACGCCCTTATCTTCTATTGCTATTCATTTATGATGAAAATAACTTTCCTTCTCTTTAAATGGCACATGTAACGCATTTGATAAGAGAAGGAAAATTTATTTCGAATTTTCTATTGTTAATTCAGCGTTACCCTAAATCCAGCACCTACACCCCAATGTCCCCCAGAACTCGTTGCAGATACGTTAGAGCGAAATCTTCCATTTTCAGACATATAACCAGCTCCAATAGCAAGTGCAGATTGACTGCGCCATACACCCGTACCAAATGAAAAACTTAATTTTCCTGGTGTATCGTCATAGCTTAAATTAGATACTGCTAGACCAATAGCAGCAGCTTGTCTTGCTTCTTTCCGAACATCCTGAATAGCATAATTCAACGTCTCAAATTTCATATCC